>NZ_CP043429.1 GCF_008245045.1 Campylobacter volucris | reverse complement strand
AGATGCTAAAGCAAAAGATGAAAAGTTTAATTCACTTTCTTTTAATTTTTTTTCTATTAAAGCCCATTCATCAGGAGTAAGTCTTAATCTTTTAGTAATGCTTTTAATGATTTATCCTTTTTTTAATTAACTTAGCAAATCGCACCAAAGGTGCTTTGATTTGCGAAAAAGGGGTGCGGGGGCTGTGTGAGTGCGTAGCACGGAACACGGACAAAGCCCACCGCCCTAATAGCTTATCTAACTTAAAAAGGAAGATAAGTATAATTTTTAAAAACAGCTTGAAAAGTTTTTAAAAGTTTAAAGGGTTTTAGGGGATTTCCCCTAACGAGTGCTCGGAGTAGCAAAAATGCGTTAGCATTTTGTAGCTACGAAGAGTAATCTCGCCCTAATAATATGATTATATATTTTTTTAGTTAATTTTTTAATAAAATGATTATATTTTTTAATTAAAAAAATAATTAAAACGACATTAAAATTTTTTAAGTCGTTCTCTTGTTTAACTAAATTTCTTGTTTAATATCTTGTTTAAGGGCAAATTTAGCCCCATAAAATGGGGGTTGAAATTTAATAAACCGACATTTTTAATGTTAAAACCGACATTTTTAATGTTAAAAATATATCTAAAACCGACATTTTTAATGTTAAAATTAAATCTCATTCTTTTTTAACTAAGTTAAATTAGTGTTTCTTTTTATGCTATCAAATTTCTTTTTCAATAGAAAATTAATTTATAAAAACAATATTAGTGATATAATTTATCAAATTATTAAAATAAGGAGAAAATCTTAATGTTTAAAAATGTAATTAAATTTGCAACCTTAAGCATATTAATTTCAAGCTCTGCTATTGCTGATGATTTTTTATCTAAAATTAGTAATGGTGCTTTAAGTGATACTTCTATTGGAGTAAAAACTCTTAGTCTTAATGAAATGAAAGATGTTAAAGGCGGATATCAATTTAGTAGAGCAAGTAAATATGATAATTTTAGAAGTTATGCTTATTATGTTTATAACGATAATTTTGGCTCTGTTAATTCCGAGCTACAAGTTGATTCTCATAAAACAGTTCTTGCTAAATATCGTTATGTAAATAATCAAAAAGATTATTATTTGCAAACATATGATCCTAAAACAAATTCTTTTGGGACTATTTTTCCTAATTCTCAAACAAGTTGGGGAATCAATGCTGGTAAAATTTTAAATGATTTTAGAAAAAAATACTAATTTTATTTATTCCGCTTAAATTTAAGCGGAATAAAATTTGCTTGTAAAAATGCAAGATTGAAGATTGAGGGCAAAATCTAAATCTAAGGAATTGCATAATGAGTATATTTAGCATAAATGATAATTCCTCTTATGGTTCTATCATTTCACAAACAAAAGCAAATAAAGAAAATAAAACAAGTTCAAAAACAAATTTTGCAAATACTTTTGTTAAACAAAATGCTAGTAAATTAATTGAAATTCAAAGTAATAATACTCAAACATTAGCACTCAATGAAGCAATATTAAATCAAAATAGTATTAAAAGCGATTCTCCTAATTATCATATATCAAGTGATTTTAAAAATTCTATTTATGCTTTAAAATATAGACAAGCTAATAATCCTGCTTCTATGGCTTATGGTTATAGTGTTGATTCTAGTGGCTATATGGGTAGTGATTTTAACAAAGCAGCGGGATTGCCTGAAGATTTTAAGATACATAAATCTACTTTAGATGAGTTGTATAGAGTAGCTGAAAACAATCCTATTATTGCGGGCGAAAAAGAATATCTAGGCATTTCAAATTACTATACAAACATAGATATGGCTGATACTATAAGACAATATTATAATATTTTTTCTAGTGCTTTAGATCAAAGTTTTCCAAATGATAAAATAAGCTTTAGTGAAGCAGATATTAATTCTATGCCAAAAGGTTATGCTATTGATGGGTTTTATAATGGATATGGCATAGGCTTTCAACATTCAGACACAATAAGAAATAATGATATACGCATTAAATTCTTGGCAGATTATTCTGATGTAAAAATTTCAAATGTATATAAAACATCAGAGCAATTTAATGAGGCAAATAATATTTATGATGATTCTTGGGGGTTAATAACAGGTATCAAGCCCGAAACTCTAGGACTATCTATGAAAGACTTAAACAACATCAATAAAGGCGGTGAGCATGAATTCAAGCCTGATATGTCTGTTTATCCGAAAAATGAAGATGGGAGTTATCCTAAAGAAGCTTTATTTATGAGTTTTTTAAAATCTCAAGAAGGGCGTATTTTATATAGCCCGAACACCACTTTAAACCCAAAAGCACAAATGCATAATGCAGTTAGAGCAAAAGAAAGCTTTGGAAGCCCAAGTATGCACTTGGATGATATAATGACAAAAAAAATCGATTTTCAATCTTTGTTTAAGTATTATGCTGAAGAAAGTTTTCAAAACATACATCTTTATCTTTATGAACATGGAATTTCAAAAAATGAAGCAATGGGAAATTCTCAATTAGACTTCGACATGAAAAAATATTTTGCTAATGGTTGGAAACCACAAAGCAACACAATTAATTCTTATACAAATTCTATAATGGATAGATTAAATAATCTCATGAGTCAAACTAGGGTGTAATCCTTTAATTTATACCAAAAGGTTCTATTTCAAAAAATAAATGTTTTGGTATATTTAATTTAAATTTCTTCAATTCTTTTTTTGGTGCTACAATTAAAGCATATCCACCTTTATTATATCTATCCCAAATGCTAAAAAATTCTCTTTTAGAACTTATATACTCTCCATAGCTTGGATCAAATACTTGTAAATAACCCCCTTTATAATTAATAATTACCACAAAATGTGGAAAGCGTGGGTCGTTTTCAATTTTTACAAGCATTGGAATATTAATAAGCTTATTTAAATTGTCTCTATTTATTTGATAAGAATTACTTTCATATCCTAATTTTCTTACAGCATCACTTAAATCTGCAAAACTTACCATATCGGTATAAAGCTCTTGATCACTCATAATTTTTAAAAGATCTAATTCCATAAAGTTCTTATCGTCAATCATATTAATTAAAGTTGCTAAAGATGAAGCTCCGCAAGATTCTTCATATGTTTGTCTTATAACTTTTTCATTCTTGATTTCTTGATAAGACTTTACTATAAATTCTGCTTTTAAAAATAAAGGCTGTATAAACACTATAAGCAATATTTTTAAAATTTTTTCCATAAACTAATACCAAAAATTGCATCTGGAGCAGCAGAACTTCCGCCCAAACTAGCACTAACAGAAACAGCTGTATCTTCATTTATACTATATGTAGATCCGCCACTAATGGTAGGGATAGATCTTACTTCAGAATTTTTAATTCCATTAATTTTTTGTTCTGTTTGAAATCTTTGTTCTGCTCCTAAATCCAAAGTAATTTTTGGACTTAAAATTATTGATAAATTTCCACCAAAATATATACTATTGCCATAAGCTATCCTTGCAATTTTAAATTTTCTTTCAGCGTTATATCCAAAACCGGTATAAATACTATATACCACAGGATCGCTATATCCCCTTAAACTAGCTTCTAAATTTTGAGATTGAAAATAAAAATTTTTAGTTTGCATTACAGTTTTTTCTCTTTGCACAATTGAAGTTTGAAATTTAATCTGTGGTATAAAATCTGCAATACTATCTCCTGTATAAATAAATCCTACCCACAAAGAATCAAAATTTAAAGTATTTTTACTTGTAAAAGCTCCTGAAATAATATTATTATATTCTTGTCTTGCATAACTTCCACCACCAGAAATAAGAATATCTAATTTAGGTGCTAGTGTATAAATAAAAGTTTGATTTAAATATAATTGTTTAGTATCATTCCACACATTTAAATCCCCATTAATACCTATATTTGGATAGATATAATAAGAATGTGGATTTCCTGTGCTAAGTAAAGATATGGTAGTAATACTTCTTAAACCTATTTGTTTTTTAAACAAACTATCTATATTTAGCTCATCACTAGCAAAAACACAATTTGATAAAAACATCAACATAAATAAAAATTTTTTCATATATATCCTTTTTTAAAATATAATCAATTAAAAAGATTTCTATATTTTTGAGCTTCTTTTGCTTTTAAAACTCTTTGTTTATCTAAATAAAACAACTCTTCTGCTTTATCTTTTAGCTTTTCTAAACTTTTAATATCTTTGAAGTTTTTGACACCAAAAGCCACAAATTTATCATCGCTTTTTCTTTGAGCGATGATCGAAATCTTTTTATCTTCTTCATTATGTTCGTAATGACTTATAATCATTTCGCCAAATCTATCATCATAAATTGATTTGCCTATGTAAGAACTTAATATTTCTTTGAGTTTTTTAAATAAATTTTCTTCTTTTAGCTTTTCCTGTGCGATACGCTTATCGTTATTTTTATAATCAAAAATAAACTCTAAGTCTGTTATTTTACGCCCTGTTTTATAAGTTTTAATATCTAATAAAACTAAATTAGATTTGCTATTTATATCTTTTTCTGCTTGTTTTAATACTCTGCGATTAAAATCAAACCATTCATAAAGACTTTTCGGAACTTCTAAAAGATTTTGCAATACTGAAAGATTTATTTTAAGATTTTGTCTGTTTTGTTTTAATTCACAAAGTAGCATATTATAAATTCTTATGCTATAAGCTGACTTCATCTGCTGTATATCGCTAAATTTTAATTGCGTAAAATCTCTTTTTTGCTCTAATAAATACTCCATAAGGCTATCATTTAATTTATAACTAATATTTGAAGCTCCTTTTTTATATTCTAAAAATTGAAATAATGGCATGGCTCTATGAATTTCAATTTCTTTCATAGTTTTTTCATCAAGCAACTTAAAATCTTCGATATAAGTTTTTCTCGCCATATTGTCAATTAAATTTTTTACATAAGTATAATTTTCTTCACTTTGATGATTTAAAACTTCAAATATTTGATTTAAAGGCATTTGACACACTTGAAATAAAGTATCTTTTTGACTATTAATTTGAGCTACTATCCACATAAACATTTTAAGTTCATTAGTATTCATATCGTATTTTGCATATACAAAGCGATTATTTTGAGTTACTACGGCTTTTTGTATTCTTTTTTTGTTTGTTTTTTTTGTTGCTTGCATTAATTATCCTTAATTTTAAAGCAAGCAGGGTATAAGTTCATCGCATAAAGGGTATAAGTGCTTGCCCCTATACCCTAAAGCTTCCCTAAAGCTTTAATAAGCTAAGGTTACAATTAAGCAAATTAATGCTATAATTACGATGAATTTCAATTTGCTTTCCTCCTTTCGGTGGAGCAAATTAACCCTAGTGGAGCCCTAATCCACTAGGATTTAAACTCCACAAAATAATTATATCACAAATTTAAAATAAAAAGACATTATTTTTTAATATTTGTCGGTTTACCTACTCATTCCAAAATCTCTTTTAATCTGTCTTGCTTTATTTACTATCTTTTTAAAGCTGTTTCTAATTCGTTCTCTAAGTTCTGTAAATTTTGATTGCAAAATATCTCTAACTGCTTCAAATCTTGCTTGTATAAGTGTTCTGTTTCGTTCATTTTCTCTTTCAAGTCCTTGAAACTCTGTATTAAGCCATTGAGTTTGTTTCTCATAGCTTCTAAAGCGTTCTCGTATGCTATTCTTTCGCTCTTGATTATCTCTTGTAATTTCATTTCGGCTTGTTGATATTCTGTTATCTTCTCTTGTAATCTCTCTATTTCTGATATTAATTCTGCTTCTAATGTTGTCATTTTTAATTTCCTTTAATCTAGCATTAAATAATAGTGATTGTCTTGTTCGCTCATTTGTTGTTTTGGTATCCAAAGAAAAACTTTTCCATCTTGTGATTTTGTTGTTAAGCTTTCGTCTATCTGATAAGGTCTTATCCACTGATGCCACACAAGCATTAATAAAATCATCATTGTTAGCATTCCTGTTAAAAAGCTCATTGCTAAGCTTGATATTTTGAATTTCATCGGTTCGTGATTGCAAATTGTCTTCTCTAGCTTGTTTAAACTCTGCGTTATTTTTGAGTTGCTTTCGCTTATTAAATTTTCGTATTTGTTCTCTATAAAACTCATCTTTTCGTTGTATGAGTTTATCAAGCTCTGGTTTAATTCTTCCAAGCTCTGCTTTAATATCTCTTTGTTTAAACTCTCTTGCTCTGCTTTCTTTTTCTTCCCGTATTCTTCTAAGCTCTTGAGTGCCTGTAAATTGTTCATTGTATATTCCCCCTTTAAACCTTTTAGCTTTTTTACTTTGTGGTAATTTGATACTTAAATAATCTTTTCCTTGTCTTGTTACTTCAATGTTATTTTGCTCTAGTATGTTAATTAATTCTTCTCTTGAATTAATAATTTCATTAGCAACTTGCTTGTGAAGTAGCTTATCTAGGGCTTCATAGTCTTTTATTAGTTCATATTCTTTTTTACTACCTTGAAGGGTATTTTCTTTTGCTGGGTCTTTTGGATTTGTAAAATTATGGTTTAAATTAACAAAATCACACCATAAATCGATTCTTTTACTATCACTAGTATGGTAGTAAGGGTTAAATGCTTTTTTGCTTTCTAGGGCTATTTTTGGAATTATAAAGTTTAATTCTAATCTTCCTTTGTCTGTATGCTCTATCCATAAGATATTATAATTTCCTTTCATTGCAGGAGTTAAAAGAGTGTTTTCAAAGCTTTCCATTAGCTCTTTTTTTAGTTCTTCTTTGATATTTTTTTCTTCAAAAGATAAACAACCTACACAGGTTTTATGTTTTTGGCTCATTGATTTAATAATTTCCCTAGTTAAAAATTCATCGCCTTTTAAAATTCTTGCTGTGCCTTGATTAACTCTTTCATTTAGCATATAATTTATTGAAGATACGCCCCCGCCTTTTTGAGTTTTAAAGAATTTGCAAATCATTTAATGGTTTCCCTAAGTTCTTTTAAATGATTTTCTATTTTGCTTAACATTTCTAAAGCTACTCTATCAATTCCACCCTTTTTTGCATTTAAATGCTTAGCTACTTGATTTAAATTATTTCCCCACTTTGCTAATTCTAAAATAAAATCTTGATCGATTTTGTTTTTTTTCTTTTTGGTGTTTTTATTTAACAT